>NZ_JFAN01000010.1:0-2334 GCF_006408855.1 Bifidobacterium sp. UTBIF-68
GAGGGAAGATAAAGTCCCGCAAGGGTCCGCGTCTTCCGTAATCGACTCGGCGTAAGATTCACCTCCTTGGGTGCGTTCTGCGACGCGTCGTGGCGTCAAACAGGACAATACGATAAGTAACACCGAAAACAAGGAGTATCCATTATGGCTACCACTATCAAGCTTGAAGGCGAAGCCCGTACCGAGTTCGGCAAGGGCGTTGCCCGTCGTCTGCGCGTTGCCAAGAAGATTCCGGCCACCATCTACGCCGGTGGCACCGAGCCTGTCTTCGTGACCCTGCCGATGCGCGAGACCACTCTGGCCATGCGCCACACCAACGCCCTGTTCACCATCGCTTTCGGTGACGAGTCCAAGATGGCCGTCGTCAAGGACATCCAGCGCAACCCTGTCAAGCGCATCATCGAGCACATCGATTTCCTCGAGGTCAAGGCCGGCGAGAAGATCGACGTCGAGGTGCCGGTGTTCGTCGAAGGCACCCCGAAGGGCGCTGCCGTGGCGTTCGTCGACATCCAGGAGCTCAAGGTGCGCGCTGATGTCGCCAACCTGCCTGAGAAGATCGTCGTGAACGTGGACGGCCTGACCGACGGCACCAAGGTCTTCGCCAAGGACGTCGTGCTGCCCGAAGGCGTCGAGCTCGACATCGACGATCCGGAAGAGTCCGTCGTCACCGTTGAGGTGCCTGAGGACGCCACCGAGTCCACCGCCACTACGGAGACCGCCGCTGCTCCGGCTGCTGACGCCGCCGCTGCTCCGGCTGCTGACGCCGCTGCCGCCAAGTGATTCGAGCGGGATACGTTACCGCGTTACGCTAGCGCTGAATACCGCGCATAGTGCATAATCGACGAGCCCATGCATGAGAGCTTCTCAGAGCGTGGGCTCTTCGTTTTTCACCATGTGAACGCCCTTGCGCGCGCGGTACTCAGGTGTGCGAAAGTATCCACAAGAGCATGCGCCACAAGCGCAAGACTAACCCCATCCGGCGGGGTCGCCCGCCAATCAAGAAGAAGTAACGAGTAATGACTGAAAACACGCACCACGATCCGGCTGCGCTCGATAAGCTCACCGAACCGTTCACCGTACTGCCGAACGATAATCCTGCCTCCGATGAGAAGCGTCAATCCCTCATCGACAAGCCGGCTTTCGGTCAGGTCTTTTCCGACAATATGACCCATATGACCTGGACCAAGGGAGAAGGCTGGTCCGATCGCCGCGTCGAGCCATACGCCCCGCTCAAGATGGACCCGGGCGCATCCGTGCTGCACTACGCACAGGAATGCTTCGAGGGTCTGAAGGCCTACCGTCACGCCGACGGATCCACGTGGCTGTTCCGCCCGGATGCCAATGCCGAGCGTTTCCAGAACTCCGCCAAGCGTCTGTACCTGCCTGAGCTCCCGGTCGACGACTTCCTTGGCTCCGTGGCCGCACTGGTCAAGCGCGATGCCGCTTGGGTGCCGTCCCGCCGCGAGTATACGCTGTACATGCGTCCGTTCATGTTCGCTTCCGAGCCGTTCCTCGGTGTGCGCGCACCGCAGGAGGTCGATTACTGCGTGATCGCCTCCCCGTCCGGTCCGTACTTCCCGGGCGGCGTCAAGCCGGTGAGCATCTGGGTCGAGGACAAGTGGTTCCGCACCGGCCCTGGCGGCACTGGTTTCGCCAAGTGCGGCGGCAACTACGCAGCTTCCTTGCTCGGCGAATACACCGGTATCGCCAACGGTTGCCAGCAGGTCTGCTTCGTCGATGCCGCTACCAAGACCTATCTTGAGGAGCTCGGCGGCATGAACATGATGGTCGTCCACAAGGATGGCCACGTCGAGACGCCGTCCCTGACCGGCAATATCCTGCCGGGCGTCACCCGTCGTTCCCTGATTCAGTTGCTGCAGGACAAGGGTCGTGACGTGGTCGAGACCATGATCCCGCTCGAACAGCTGCTTGAGGACATCAAGTCCGGCGAGGTCACCGAAGTGTTCGCCTGCGGCACCGCCGCCATCATCACCCCGATCGGCCGCTTCAAGTCCGAGAAGTTCGACGTGACCGTCGCCGACGGCGGCTCCGGAGAGCTGACTGTCGCCCTGCGCAACGAACTGCTCGGCATCCAGCTCGGCGAGGTCGAAGACCCGCACAATTGGATGTGGAAGGTATGCTAGCATAGCGTAGAACATCCGTTCTAAGGCCCCTTGGAATCCCAATCATTCCAAGGGGTCTCGTGTATGCGAACAAATGTTCAGAACCTGTTTTTGACGTGAAGTGTCAACAAGTGTCAACAAACTTGCTAACAGACATCGGAATCGGGTACGCGAAAACCGCCCCGCCCTCCACTGTGGGAGAGCGGGGCGG
>NZ_JFAN01000011.1:0-32254 GCF_006408855.1 Bifidobacterium sp. UTBIF-68
AGATTTTTCGTATGACAGCAGATTCTGATCGATATTTGCTTGATGAGGATTTTGTCGATCCCGTCAATACGTTATGTGCCTCGTTGATTGGTCCTTATGATGTGGATTTTCTCGACGCGCGCCAGTGTCGTCTACTAGCTGGGTGGCTTGAGGCTCGTCTTGAGCAGCCGATTACGCCTCGATTGGCTGAGATTTACCGCAAGTTGGATGATTTCGCCCGTCGCGCGGTCGACTACAACACTGGTGTGGTTATCGAACTGTAGAGAAGGGGCAAAATGAAAAAACATATCAACTAATTGGCGTGTTTTGGGATCATCGGCCGGAATCTACTGTTTCTCTTGAACCGAAAGCCTATGATTCGTTCTACCTGGAAGCGGGTCATCCGGATTGCCTTTTCGATGGTAATGGAAAGCATCGGTACGTCACGCTCACTGAGCTTCTGTCGTTGAATTCACAGAAGGATGCTGACGTGCTTGTCGCTCGCTTGGCGGGTAGTGCCGATATCGCTGTGATTTGTGATTTTGTGGTGCAATCTCGTGGCAGTGTAGTGCAGATGTTTCTTCGACATCGTGTATTGCAAGCGGTGCGCTTGCTGGAAGACATGATGCCCGAGTCTTCGGTGACGTTGATGAACCCGCCGGAACTGGGGATGGCTGCATGATCAGTGCTTTGACGGATATATTGGCTTTGATTGATGAGTATTCTCGATATCTTGAGGAACACGGCGTTCGCTGTGATGATCAAGGATTTCCATTGATGCAGCCTGAATGGTATTTGAATGAGTGGCCGGATTTGGTGGTGACGTACCGGGAACGAGGGTCCCAACTCGTTTCCGATCCGGCTCATACCGTACTCTGTTTTTACTGTTCGGATGACCGTATCTATCCACGTCTAGAGCAAGTATTGGAAGAACTGGACGAGTATAGGCCGTTTATGGGCGTGATTGGATCGGATGTAACCGTCACTGCGGATATGGATATCGAATGGCAGCGGTTGATTATCCTGCTCAATCAGTTGTTCGATGCGGTGCTTGCGGTTAATGGGATCAAACTTGTCCAGAATCTGCGCATAGGGCTGCCGTCAACGTTGGTGTGTCTGCTCAATGTGACGGAGGGTGTCATGGCGGCTTCCGGAACGCTCGGATGCGAGCCGACCGCAGAGGGTGATTTCTCTTATGCGGTCAAAGTTCATACGCTCATGCCATCCAAGGTCATACTGTATGGACGAAGAGACCCTGTTATGGAGAGTCAGTTGGATGCTGCCCGCATTCCCTATAGGCATTATGACGATGTTCATACGCTGTACAGGCGGAGACTTACCTGACTTTGCTATCGCATGATGCTGCCGACCGTATGTGATTGCCGCGATATTGAGTGGCCGCCGCTATGATGGTGCTTTGTATGTGCAGTCTGTAGGGCCGTGCATCGGTTCGCGATGATGAGGGCTTGACGAGGAGAGTAGAGCGGATGAACACGAGTAAGTTGCAGGCGTTTGCGGCCGGGGCGCGTGTGGAGCTCATCAAGGCGGTGCGTGCGAAGCTGGATGCGGCGATGGAGCCGGCGTCTGCGGCGCGCGTGGACAATCCTCGCGCATTCGCCAAACTGGAGGAGGAGATCCGCGCCAACGGCGGCGGCGAGGAAGGTCGTGCGAAAACCGCCGAGCGGCATGCGTACCGCTGGTTCAACCGGATCATCGCCCTGCGGTACATGGATGCGAACGAGTTCACCATGCCGCATGTGGTGTCCGGCGATGACGCGGACAATCCGAATGCGCTGCCGGGCGTGCTGTCGGCCGCCAAACGCGGGGAGTTCGACGAGAGCGTGTTCGGCAACGTCGGCGCGAAAGCCAAGGTGATGCCGACCATCCAGGCGCTGCTGGACGGCACCAAGACGAGCAACGACCCGCAGGGCGACGCCTACGGTCTTCTGCTGCGCGCCTACTGCGACTACTGGCACCGGTTCATGCCATTCATGTTCGACGAATCCGGCGCGGCCGACGAACTGTTGCTGCCCGCCGATCTGCTCGCCTCCGATTCCGTGCTGCGCCGCGCCGTAGAGGCGATGTCCGTCGCCGACTGCGTGGGTGATGAGGGCCAAGGAACCGTGGAGATCATCGGCTGGCTCTACCAGTTCTACATCGCCGAACGCAAGGACGAGGTGATGGCCGGCTTCAAGAAGTCGAAGAAGGCCGGTGCCGCCGAAATTCCCGCCGCCACCCAGCTGTTCACGCCCGACTGGATCGTACGATACCTCGTACAGAACACGGTCGGCCGCCTGTGGACCCAGAACCATCCCGAATCCCGTCTGCACGAATCGTGGGAATACTACATCGACTCATCCTCGGCCCCCTCGGCTGAGGGGGCTCCCGGCGTAGCCGGGTGGGGGAGAGACCCCCAGCAGTCCATTATGCCTCCCTCTGATGAGGGAGGTGTCAGCGAAGCTGACGGAGGGAGAGAAACATCCCAGCAAGCAATCCTCAAGATCGCCACCCCCGAAGACCTCACCGTCTGTGACCCCGCATGCGGTTCCGGCCACATGCTCACCTATGCGTTCGACCTGCTCTACGACATCTACGACGAGGCCGGCTACTCCGCCAACGAGATTCCCGGGCTCATATTGCAGCACAACCTGTTCGGCATGGAAATCGACGAGCGCGCAGCCAACCTCGCCGCCTTCGCCCTGACCATGAAGGCGCGCGGCCGCTATCGTCGCTTCTTCCGCAAGCAGGTGCAGCCGAACATCCAGCGCATCACGCCCGAGTACTTCACCGACACGGAAGTGCAGGAGCTCAACGATCTGTACGACGTGACCTTCGACGCCGACACCTGGAACACCTACCAGCACGCCGACATCTACGGCTCCCTCATCCAGCCCTCAACTGATTTGACCTATTTGGTTGCTGCGTTCTCGGCCCCCTCTGATGAAGCAGACGAAGATTCGTCTTCTTGGCCCCCTCTGATGAGGGGGCTGTCAGCGGAGCTGACTGGGGGAGAGACCTCCCTCTTCTCCGACCCCCTCGCCGACCGCGCCCACACCGTCCTCGCCCAAACTGCCTACCTCGCTCGTAAGTACGCCGCGGTCGTCGCCAACCCGCCGTATATGGGTTCAAGCAACATGGGCGGTGAACTCAAGGAGTATGTGAACGAGCATTACCCGGACGGCAACAAGGATCTGTTCGCCGCGTTCATCCTGCGCAACCTGCAACTCATCAAACCGAACGCCCTGCTCGGCATGATCACGATGCAAAGCTGGATGTTCCTCTCCTCGTTCGAGAACCTGCGCAAGGGACTGCTCGCAAAGCACTCCATCGAAACGATGGCACATCTCGGTGCCGGAGCGTTCGACAGCATTGGCGGCGAAGTCGTCTCCACCACGGCATTCACCATTCGCAATGGTGCTTCTAAAGGCAAGGGTACGTATCTGCGATTGGTTGACGTGCATGGAGATGAAGACCA
The DNA here is from genome assembly GCF_006408855.1 of Bifidobacterium sp. UTBIF-68. NCBI lineage: Bacteria > Bacillati > Actinomycetota > Actinomycetes > Bifidobacteriales > Bifidobacteriaceae > Bifidobacterium > Bifidobacterium sp. UTBIF-68. The sequence goes on from NZ_JFAN01000011.1 coordinate 3,455, forward strand.
AGCGCGTACCTGTGCCGGTGCCGTCAAGGGGGCGAATAACGGTCTGCTTTTCACTGTTAACCAGCATGATTTTGCACAGATTCCTGAATCTCCATTAGCTTATTGGTTGTCGAAATCAATGAGAGATGCTTTTGGATATGGGACTCGTCTTGTAAATTATGTGAAGCCACGACAGGGATTGGCAACCGCTGATAATCCGAGATTCTTACGTGAATGGTGGGAAGTTAGTCAATCACGTAATTTATTCGGTTGCTTGTCGGGCAAAGAATCTGTTGTGAGTCGCAAACGGTGGTTCTCCTACAACAAAGGTGGTGAATTTCGGAAGTGGTACGGGAATCGTGAATATGTTGTCAATTGGGAGAACGACGGCTCTGAAATTAGATTTTTTGGTACCGGAAATGGTGGGAAACCGCGTTCGAGAGCGCAAAATACCGAATTATATTTTTTGCCGTCTGTTTCGTGGTCTACGGTAACTTCCGGAGATCCCTCGTTTCGTTTTGATGGAGCTGGATTCATATGTGATCAGACTAGTGGCTTCCTCTCTTATTCAGAGAGTGGTAATCCAGATGTGCTTTTGTCTATTATGAATAGTTCTTTTGCTGTTCAGATATTGAATATACTGGGATCGTCTACACACTATATGCAGGGACCGGTTGGCTATACTCCTATCTGTGATCAAGTTGATTGTTCAGAAGTTGATGCTTTAGTCGAGATTTCTCGTCATGATTGGGACTCCTACGAAACTTCGTGGGATTTCAAGAACTTGAATGTGTTGAATGGCCTCTCCCTCAGTCAGCCGCAGGCTGACAGCTCCCTCGTCAGAGGGAGCCGAGATGTTGTGCTGGCTGAGGCGATTCCCGCCTATATCGCACATTGCAAGCAGATTGCTGAATCGCAGCGCCAGCGCGAGATCCGCAACAACGAGTTGGTGGCGGATGCGTATGGCGCGCGTGACGAGGTGCCGTGCGACGTGCCGATCGAGCGCGTCTCGCTGAAGCGCAATCCGGCGTTCGCCTATCCGAAGGACACGCCCGCCGAGCGTGATGCGAAGATGGCCGTCGACGTCGTCAAGGAGATCATCTCCTACGCGGTCGGCTGCATGTTCGGGCGCTATAGTCTCGACAAGCCGGGCCTGATCCTCGCCTCCCAAGACGAAACCATCGATGATTATCACGCGCAGATCCCGAACCCCACGTTCGAGCCGGATGCGGACAACGTCATTCCCATCACCGACGACGAATGGTTCGAGGACGATCTCGCCGCCCGCTTCCGCACGTTCCTTGCCGCATCGCTCGGCGAGCAGCATGTGAACGAGAACATCGCCTATATCGAACAGGTGCTCGGCAAGCCGTTGCGGAAGTATTTCGCCACGGATTTCTACGACGATCATGTCAAGATGTACAAGAACCGGCCGATCTACTGGATGTACTCCAGCCGTACCGACAACAAGGGCACGTTCAAGGCGCTCGTCTACCTGCACCGGTACACGCCCGCCACCACGAACACCGTGCTGAAATACCTGCGCGAGTTCACTGGCAAGCTCAACGCCCAGTCCGAAGCCCTGCTCGCCTCCGGCAAGCCGGCCGAAGTCCGCAAGGGCGAAAAGCTGCGCACCGCCATCACCGAATGCACCAGTTACGAGCGCGACATCCTCTACCCGCTCGCCACCGCCAATCTCCCCATCGACCTCGATGACGGCGTGCTGGTCAACTACCTGCGTATGGGTGCCGCCGTCCGCACCATCAAGCCCATCGAAGCCAAGCGCAAAACCGTCCAATCCTGGACCTGGCCCACCAACCCGTTGGGAAAGGAATGACTTCTAAAGATGTTGATGTATCTTTGCCTTTCTGACACTCCGATGTGGACAGATGTTGCCCAGGGCGTCTCGGCTATCATTGGGGCAGTTGGTGTTGTGCTTACATTAATTTTTACGGCTTGCCAAATTCATCAAGCATCTGTTCAGGTGCGTGAATCTTCCAAACAATCTCAAAGGGAAAGTGAAGACAGAAATCGTCCTTATATCTCGATGGATGTTATCCCGAGTATTGGTGGTTCCGGTGCTTGGGATTTGAAGTTAAAAAACACAGGTGGTACTGCAGCAAGGTCAATAACTATTCGACTTGTTAATCAAGATTTCATTATGATTGACGATAATCATTACATCTCGGATCATCTTCGTTGGTTTATGGAAACTCCATTTGACCTTATGCCGGAAGCTAGCAAACGTGTGTATTGGATTATTACGGACGGACAAGGTGACGTCGTCGATGGCGCTCCATTGCAAGGGAAGATAGAGGTCCACTATTCTTGGCGGAGAGAAGCCGATAGGAAAGATTATTGTGACTCTCTTACATATGATTGCATAAAAGCGCCTATTCCTGCTGCCGCCACAGGTCCAACTCATTCTGGAGGGGATAATCCGGAATTGAAAAATATTGAACATTCAATACGTGGTATTTCTAGACAGCTGGGAGAAATATCAAGATAATTATATATATAGGATTGAGTGCGTTGGGTATGAATAATGTTGCGAGAGATGAAGCGTTCTATCAGGATGCGGTAGCGTATCGTCTGCTGTTGCATTCGCATAGTTTTCGAACCTCGAAAGGGTTCCGCCAGTTTCGGGTAGCTGGATCCATAGCGGATACGGTGATTATCAACGGACGTGGAACGGTGTACGAGATTAAGTCCGATCTCGACACGTTCGAGCGTCTCGAAGGGCAGCTTCGGGATTATTACACGGTGTTCTCATATGTGAACGTGGTGATTCCCGAGGAGAAGCTAGCATGTTTGCGCGAGTGCCTCGCTGCCATGCCCGAATTCGGTAAGCATGTCGGCATCTATGTTATGACGCGTCGCAATGCTCTCAAATGCGTGCTGAAGCCGAGCGAACACAACGATGCTCTGAGCCTGATCGAACTGCTGAAGGTGCTGCGTAAGCCCGAGTATACGAAGATCTTGCAAACTGAGTTCGGCGCCGTGCCTGACGTGTCTCCAGCTATGTTCTATGGTGCTTGCCGTGAAATGTTCCTGACCATTCCTGTGTTGAAGGCGCAATCATTGGTTATGAACGCAGTCAAACAGCGGAATGCGTGGACTCGCGAAGATTTGGAACGGTTCCCCGAGGAATCACGTATCTCCTTATACTTTGCTTACGATAAGATGAGGAGCGTGCCGGAGATAGGGGCTCTTCGAGCATAGGTGATGTAGCAACAAGGGGGTTGAAGAATGCCTTATTATCCCTATCTTAGAGCGCGACAGTATGAATTGCTTGCGCTTCGGGAACTGCTGATGGCGGGAAAACTTCCCTTACAGGTGGTGCCTGTCATCGAGCCGATACGAGATATGCCTCAACTTCGGCAGACGTTGCGTATGTTCCGTGAGTGTGAAGGCGGTGCCTTAGGCGTTGTTCTGAATCCAGACGTGGGAGATCTGACCGCTGCCACTGATCTCGACAGCCTATTTGACATATATGGTCATAATGAGCCGGATCCGCTGATAGGGGAACGGGGAACTATCTTTCCGGCAGTACTGCTGAACAATGACGCTACGACAGTCGCACAGCAGGTTCAAAATGCCGATTCCGCTTTGATGAAAGACAGGGGCATCGTCTTTGTCTCCGAAAATGATCGCGGTCGTATCAAGGAACTACGCAATTTCGTTTTTCATGCTGTCGCGGCTTCGGATAGTGAACGACTTACCCGTGATCTGAAACGTAATGGAATTGTCGCGAAGAGAATTCTGTTCTCCGACCCATTCATCAAGCGTGAGAATAACGCCGCGTACGGGGAAGAAGAATATCAAGACGAGTTCTTCTCTGATGACCATCTGTGGTATACCGACAAGTACGAGGGATTCGGCGATTATTCAATAGTTGGCGATAACTATGACGAACGCGGGGGAATGCCCAAGGCTGTCGCGCTTCATATCGTGTATTTCGACGATGAATGGAATCTTCGCGTTCATCACTTTGTGTCCGATGTAAGCGACGATGCCCATGAGACGCCGGAGAAATTCGTGCAGACAGTGCGGATGCTGGATGCATGGCATATACAGCGCAACGATATGAAGCAGGCGCACCAGACAATAGGCTTGCAGAAGCTCATCGGTCACGCGAAGACCGGTACATACCCAGGATTGCCGACCATCAAGAAACTGTGCATCATGCACCATCTCGAGCTCATGGGATGGTTCCTCTCTGAAAGGCCGGACCGATGACAAACTGCTGTGTGAATTGTTTCCGGGACCATGTGCTGCGTGGCACAGTAGAAGGGCTCGGAGTACAAGGCGATTGTGATTTTTGCGGGAGTGAAGGCGTCGCCATATATGATTTCAGGACATGCGCCGATATTCAGAATTCGCTGTTAACAATCATCGAGCTTTACGAATCGTGCGGTGTTCGTACCGAGGCGTGCTCATGCACGTTGGCCCATGAGTTGTCAAGCAGATGGCGGTTGTTCACTATTCCAGAAGAATCCGTGCAAGAACTACTGAATGCCATGTATGCGGAGTCAACCAAGGGCGTGTTCGACGGGTATGCGATGAATTCCCTTCTCCAAGGCACGGTTCGGCTGAGTGATTCCGGCCGCATTAGTGAACACGATTGGAACAAATTCGCTGATCATCTGAAATATCAAAATCGATTCTTTGTCTCTTTCGTTGACGTTGATGAATTGGCTCGCTTGATTAGCTATACGCGAGATACATGTGAACAAGGCACAGTGTTGACACGGGCGAGAATCGCTAAGGACATGAAAGGCTATGCTGCTGGGAATGAGATGGGTGCTCCGCCTCAAGGTGTTGCTGGTAATGGTCGAATCAATCCCGTAGGAATCAGTGAGCTGTATACGACTCTGGGTAACGATATCGAGGCGGATGACACGGCTTTGCACGAAATCCGTGCTGGAGTGCATGATTATGTGACGTTCGGTAAGTTCACGCTCGAACGGCCCATCAGAATTGCTGACCTGTCGAAATTGTCCGAAATCAGCCCATTCGATATCGACGGTGAGGATTTGCCCATGTTCGCGGCGAATCTTGAAATCCTGCGCGGCATGGTCCAAGAGATTTCCAAACCGATGCGCAGGGGAGACAATCCTCTTGAATATGTTCCGTCGCAATACATTTCCGAGCTCATCAAGAGTTTGGGGGAAAATCAGGGTGGTCCATACGACGGGGTGAAGTATGCCAGCACATTACGAAGCGGTGGTATGAACCTTTGCCTGTTTAATCCAGAAGCCTATACGTGCGATAAAACCTACACCAAGCGGGTTAGCGAAGTGACCTATTCAATCGTGGATTAGATAATAGTGAAAGTCATAATGGCTTGCGGGAAATCCGACCTAAATGTCGGACTATGGTAGTCATCTGTTGGTGTGTCATCTGTTGGGCAGAAGGCCAAATATGTGATGAGTGTAATTGAGGAGGTGCAATCATGACTCTGCAGGAACTTCAAGCCGTATTGGCGCAGGGTGAGGATGCATCGGTGGAATTCAAGCGGTGCGGGGCTCAGCCTGAGCGTGTTTGTAGCTCAAGTTCCGGTCCCGCGGAACACGCAGATTGATGACGGGAAAGTGCCGGATACTTCATTGGGAGTGCGGGATACTGTCAAGAAAGTGCGCGATGCTCTGAATGGGGTGCCGGATACTGCTGCAAAGGTGCCGGATACTATGTTTGAAATGCCGGATACTGCCGGAAATTGCCGGATACCGAATCCGGAGTGCGCGATACTGCCGGATAAGTTCGCGATTAGTTCGCGATTAGTTCGCGATACCGCTGACCTTGACGAACAGGAGCGTCAGGTCTACGCATTTATTCAACAACGGCGAGGTGCGCAGTCTGATGATGTTGCGGGTCTTCTCAAAGTCGGCAAACGTCAGACTCAGAAAATCCTTGCCAGACTTGTCGATTGCGGACTGTTGCGCCGTGTGGGTGCTGGGCGTTCGACACGATATGTGCTTGTCGGGGAGGTCTCGAAATGAGCGGCAGTACACAGATTGATAGCGATCTGGGTGTTCATTCTCAATCATCCGTGTGCAGCAATGTCGATGCTCCTGGGGAAGGGTGCCGGAACAATGACGCATTGACACCGGAAGTGTGTTCCGGTGATTTGGATCGGTTATTTGATGGGTATGACGGTGCATACAGGGGAGTTGAGCTTGATTCTGGCGCTCCGGTTGGTGAGGAGCTGATTTGATGCGTGATATGGAGTCATCGGTTATGCGCTGATAATGGGCGTCGTCATATCGGGGTAGTGCAGCAATTGTAAAGTGTCGACTATACTCGATGCCTTCAGTGCAGCAGTGGTGCAGTTTTATCCATGTTGGATACCACAGAAAGAGAAGGACTCGCATGAGCACAGCTGAGCAGATCGGACGGTTGCTGGCGGCGCGGTTCGCCGGTTACGACGGCACCGCATATGGCGAGGGGCGCGTGGTGTTCTGGCATGACGAGCACGGCGAATTCGCCGATCTGCTGGATGAAATCGCAGGTCAGCAGGCCGCCGACGAGGCATTGCGCGACGTGGAGGTCGTGCGGTTGGAACGCAACCCGTTCGCCGTCAAATACCGTATCCTCCTTGAACGGCCGACCACGAAGTTCCTCGTATACCTCACCGGCAAACTGCCGGCGGACGAGGATAATTGGCTGCTTGACCTCGAACTGGCGTACGGTCCTATGTTCACCGCCGACCGCCTGTCGATGATCGTCAACGAGCTGTTCCCGCGCGAGGCATCCGCCGCGACGCGAGACACTTGGCTCGCCATCATGCAACGCACCAAGCCGTTCTTCGACGACGACGATCTGGTGGCCGGGCTGGGCGGGCGGCTGCGCGCGGACGACGACGAGCGGGACTTCCAGGCGAAGATGATCGCCGTACTGCTCGGCCTGCCGGCGGGGGAACACAGTCTGCAGGCGATCTGGCGCGCGTTGCTCGCCCAATACTCGCAGGACGAAACTGACGGCATCGAGCGCATCGCGGACATGAGCTTGGCCGACTATCACTGGGCCGGCACACGCGGCATCTACCGGTTCGACGCGGCCTGTGAACTGGAACACCCTACGGTGAAGGATTTTGCGCTGTGGCTGTTCCGTTTGGCGTGGAACGGGTTCGCCGACGCCGAACACGGTCTGGATTATTACGCGAACATCCGCCGCGACTTTGACATGTGGCGCAACGACCCTCGTTTTGCCCCGGTGGTCCGCACTTTGGCGGAGGATACGTTCGCGGACCTCTCGCTTACCGACGACATTACCGGCTTGGGTCTTGACGAACTGGCGTCGCACGACCTGTTCCGTGAGGTCGATGAACAGCTCGTGGAACTGCTGTATGCGGGTCTTGGCAACGAGAGTGTGACAGACGACGACGTACAGCGCCTAGTCGCCTCACGACGATACTGTCTGTGGCACGACGAATTCGCCAAGGACTACGCCATCATCGCCTCGGCCAGCGCCCTGCGCGCCCGATTGCGTGCGGCCCGGCCCATCATGGAATCCATATCGTCCGCGCAGGAGGGCTTCCGTCTGTATGCGAACGACCTGTACCGGGTCGATGCATGCTACCGCCGATTCATCGCCTCATGGAAGGCCGGAGGCCGGTTCAGCGGCAACATGGTCGCCGAAAGCCTGGAACAGGAATACGCCCGCTATCAAGCCGATCTGAGCGTGCAGTGGCAGGCGCAGGTCAACAAGCTCGACGAGTGGTCGATTGACGGCGTTCCCGCCCAGAACGACTTCTACGCGCGCAATGTGAAGAAAATCACCGATGCCGGCAGAAAGATCGCGGTCATCATCTCCGACGCGCTGCGCTACGAGGTGGCCGAGGAATTGCGCGAACGGCTGGATGCGCAGAGCCGTTGGAACGCCACGCTCGAAGCCCAATTGTGCGTACTGCCATCCTACACGCAGCTCGGCATGGCCGCTCTGCTGCCACACACGAGTCTGGCGCTGACTCCCTCCGACCATTACGGGGTGCTGGCGGACGGCAACTCCACTGTGGGATTGGCTGCACGGCAGTCGGTTCTTGGTTCTGTGGGCGGCGCTGCAGTGACGGCGAAGACGCTACTCAAGATGAAGCGCGACGAATACCGCGAGCTGGTGAAATCCTGCAGCGTGCTCTACGTCTACCACAACGTCATCGACTCCATCGGAGACGATGCAGCCAGCGAATCGGGGGTCTTCGATGCCTGTGCGAAGACGATCGACGAGCTTGACACCATCGTCAAGCGTCTGGCCAACGCGAACGTGACCAATATGATCGTCACCGCCGACCACGGATTCCTCTATCAGGACCATGATGTGACGGACGCCGAATGGCTTAGCGTCGGACCTTCCGGAGATGCGGTCTGGGTGAAGAAACGCCGGTTCGTCATCGGCTCGAATCTCGTCCCCAAGCCTGCGTTCACCACATTCCCCGCCGCCCGCGTCGGTCTGGACGATCCGGAAAACAAGGGCGTGACCATTCAGGTGCCCAACGGCATCCATCGACTGCGTATCTCGGGTGATGGCGTACGGTATGTGCATGGCGGTGCTTCGCTGCCCGAGATCGTAGTGCCGGTCATGCACATCAACAAGGGGCGTTCGGCCTCCGGAGACGCGCGATTGGTGGAATTCCGCATCCTGCAGAACACCGATCGCATCACCACCGGGCAAATCACGGTCGATTTCCTGCAAACCGAACCCGTGGGCGGCAAGATATCCGAGCGAACCGTACTCGCCGGCCTGTGGGGCGTGGAGCCCGGCGGCAAGGCTACGCTCATCTCCAACGAGGTGCCTTTGGCGTTCACGTCCACATCCAACGACGCTGCCGACAGACATGTTCCGGCCACGTTCCTGCTCGCCGGCGAGGCAGGCCGGTTCAACAACACCGTGGTCGAGCTGCGACTGGCTGAGCGAATCCCCGGCTCCAGCCAGATGCGCCGGCTGGATATCAAGGCCGAGTACCGGTTGCAGCGCGGGCTTATGTTCGATGACGGATTCGACTTCTAACGTAGCCGGGTGGAACGCGGAACCGTCCGGCTTTGATTGGTGGGACTACCCCTCAGTCAGCACGCTGACAGCTCCCCTGACAAGGGAGCCACGAGGGATGGGCATACAGGTAAGGTGGGAACATGGCAGACGAAGAGCATATGGAAAAGACAATGGATAAGGATTCGGGCGAGCCTGAGGAGACTGCGGCGAACGAAATTCCCGTGATGAACGACCTCGACCGCAAGGTGACTGCTGAATTCGCCGATTACACGGTGCGCAAGGACCTGGTCAGCAAGGTCAAGGGCAACGCCCTCGTGCCCTCATATGTGCTGGAATACCTGCTTGGAAAACACGTGACCACCACCGACGAGATCAGCGTGCAGGCCGGTGTGGACCGTGTCCGGGCCACTCTCGCGGACAACTATGTGCACCGCGAGGAAGCCAACCTCATCCAGTCGAAGATCCGTGAAAAGGGACGGTACAACGTCATCGACAAGGTGCAGGTGGCGCTCAACGAGAGGCTTGACCAGTATGAGGCCACGTTCGAGAACCTCGGCATCAGCCGCGTTGTAGTCGACTCGCAGACCGTCAAAAACAACCCGAAGCTCATGGTCACCGGCATCTGGTGCATGTGCGCGCTGGTCTATGCCTACTCCGGCGACTCGAAGGACGTGCCTTGGCGTCTGCAGCGGCTCATGCCTGTGCAGATGTCCCACGACGACAGGGAGAACTACCTCGCCATGCGTGAGAAATTCACCGCCGACGAGTGGATCGACCTGCTTATGCAGTCGGTCGGATTCAATCCTGACCTGTTCGGCAAACGGGCGAAGCTGCTGCATCTCGTGCGCATGATTCCCTTCGTGGAGCGCAACTACAATCTCATCGAGCTCGGCCCTAAGGGCACAGGTAAATCGCATATCTATTCGGAATTCTCCCCGCATGGCATGCTCATCTCCGGCGGTGAGGTGACGGCCGCGAAGCTGTTCGTCAACAATACGAGCGGGCAGATCGGTCTGGTCGGCTACTGGGACACCGTGGCGTTCGACGAGTTCGCCGGGAAGACCAAAAAGGCCGACCGGGCGCTCGTGGACATCATGAAGAACTACATGGCCAACAAATCGTTCTCACGCGGACGCAACACTATGCAGGCCGAAGCGTCCATGGTGTTCGTCGGCAACACCTCCCACAACGTGCCGTACATGCTCAAGAACTCCGATCTGTTCGAGGAGCTGCCGGCACAATACCACGATCCGGCGTTCCTCGACCGCATCCACTACTACCTGCCCGGCTGGGAGTTCGAGCAGATCCGCTCCGAGATGTTCACACGCGGTTACGGCTTCGTGGTGGACTATCTGGCCGAGATCCTGCACAACCTGCGCAACGTGGACTACGGTTCGGCGTTCGAGCGGTATTTCACACTGTCGCCCACGCTTTCCACACGCGACAAGGACGGCGTGCGCAAGACCTTCTCCGGCCTGATGAAGCTCATCTACCCGTCCGGCGAGGCGACGATGGACGAGATGGAGCCGCTGTTGCGTTGCGCCATCGAAGGACGCAAGCGGGTCAAGGACCAACTGTGCCGCATCGACTCCACCATGGCCGAGGTCGACTTCAGCTACACGCGTGTAGGGGCCGCGGAGCCAACTGCGGTACAGACGTTGGAGGAGATCGAGTATCCGGAACTGTATTGGAGGGACGGGCATCACCGGTCGGATGATGCCGAAGAGCCGTCGTCAGCTGCCGGTGAGCCGGCCGAGCGAATCGGCGAGCCTGCCGGCAAGTCCACGGATGCCGAACGATCCGGGCGATCTACCCAGACCGTGGCGGTAGAAGCGGCGTCTGTCACAACGCAGCAGTCACCCGAACCGGCCACGCAGCCGAAGCTCAACCGAATCGAACGTGCCGCTGCGGCCGCCCGGGAAGGCCGCCTCTCGTATGCCGAAGATCAGCGCGGAGTCACTTATGACAAACTCTTTGGCGCATTCGTTGCCGGTGCGCGCAACATCACCATCGTGGACCCGTACATCCGACTGTTTTATCAGATTCGCAATTACGCAGAATTCCTGGAAACAGTGTTCAACTACACCGAGCGGACCGAAGAGGTGCACGTTCATCTCGTAACCAAGCACGCGGATGACCAGCATATCGACAATCAGATAGCGTCCCTGAACCAGGTGCGGGATGCTTTCGGACAGCTGGGCATCATCGTTACCTACGAGTTCAGCGACACCGCTCACGACCGTTACATCGAGAGTGATACAGGGTGGATCGTCACGCTCGGACGCGGTCTTGACATTTTCCAGCAATACGACGCCTCCTGGCTGAGTCCTATGGCACGCAAGCAGCAGCTGCGCAAGGTCAAGGAATTCAACGTCATCTATCAGCGTGACCGATCCGCGGAACCTCATGCATTACACTGATACGGTTTGAGCTGTTGAGTATGCCGGGCGGGTGGACTTGTGTCATCATGGCGTCCGACACGTACGAGTGAAGGAGACCCATGAATCCGAGGCGGGGACCGTTCCAGGCGGGCGAGAAGGTGCAGTTCACCGATCGCAAGGGCAAGAAGATCACCGACCAGCTGGTGCCGGGAGGCTCCACGCAGACCGAGCATGGGCTTATCCTGCATGATGACGTGATCGGCAACACCGAGGGCGCGGTGATTACCACGGTGCATGCCAAGCGCGAGGCGCAGGTCAATCAGGTCTATCCGGAGAAGGACAGGAACAAGCCGTGGAAGTCGTCGCGCGCAATCGGCGGATGGGACTATGCGGCCATGCGCCCTCGCCTCGCAGATTATGTGCTCTCCATGCCGCGCGGCGCGCAGATCATGTACCCGAAGGACATCGCCCAGGTGATTCAGCTTGGCGACATCCGGTCCGGCATGCGTGTGCTGGAATCGGGCGCCGGTTCGGGTGCCATGAGCGTGAACCTGCTGGACGCCGTGGGGGAGGGCGGCCATGTGACCACCATCGAGCTGCGGCCTGAGTTCGCGCGCGTGGCCAAGGTCAACGCCGCGCTCTACTACGGCGAAGAGCCGGCATGGTGGGACCTGAAGACCGGCGACTTCGACACCGTGGCAGCCTCGCTGCCCGAACACTGGTTCGACCGTGTCATGCTCGACATGCTCGACCCGTGGAACCGACTGGAGCAGGCGTACCGTGCGATCGCGCCCGGCGGCGTGCTGGTGTGCTACATCACCACCACCACGCAGATGAGCCGACTGGCCGAGACCCTGCGTGACGCGGGCTGCTGGACCGAGCCGCAGATCGAGGAGACCCTCGAGCGCACGTGGAAGGCGCAGGGTCTGGCCGTCCGCCCGGATCATCAGATGATCGGACACACCGGTTTCCTGGTGGTCTCGCGTGCCATGGCACCCGGATTCGCCGCGTTGAAGAAACGCGAGCGGTACTCCAAGGACACGGTTACCGACATCGACGCCATGACGGACGAGCAGCGCGAAGCGCAGATCGAGGAGCTGGAGCTGCGCGACATCTCCGACCACAAGCTGCGCAAGGTGCTGCGCGACTTGGATCGTCAGGTGAACGAATTGCACAAGCTTGGTGACGAGGCTGCCTGAACGATTATGTGAACGCTCACATCAAGCGTATAATAGTTTTTCTCAATGTTTGTTGTGAGCTACGCATATCCGGAAGGGGAGCATAACAATGGGCATCAAGCTGAGCAAGGTGGCCAAGGCAGCCAAGAAATACAAGCACATCCTCATCGTCATGAGGCATGCCAAGGCCGAGCCGTTCGGAGGTAGTGACGACGCCGAACGCGAACTGACCGAAAAAGGCCTCAAGCAGGCGAAGGCGGTCGCCAAAGGCATCGAGGAGCTCGGCCTGAGACCCGATCAGATCTCCTGCTCGGCGGTGACCCGCGCCCGTCAGACCTTGGACCGTATGCTGAAGGTCTTCGGCGACGGGCCCATCGTGGATTACCGCATCAATCTGTATGAAGGCGGGGTTCAGGCCATATTCGACGAGCTTGCGCACGTCAAGCCCAAGCAGCGCGTGTTCATGATCGTAGGCCACGAGCCCACCGTGTCCATCGCCTCGCAATGGCTGTCGTCCTCGGATTCGGATGCGGAGCGCCTCGACCTGCTCAACCTTGGTCTCGCCCCGGCCGCGATTGTGGTTCTCGGCTCAGACAAGCCGTTCGATGAATGGCAGGTGCACAGCGGAGACCTGCTTGCCGTAATCAACGTGAAGGACTTCGACTGATTCCTCTTCCCAGTATTCTGCGTCACTAATTATCGCGTATTGCAGATGTCTCTCCTCCAGTCGACTTCGCAGCCAGCCCGTTCTGCAATCATGGACGCGCTCTGCGCGCAGCCTGCTGGCTCGCCTGTCGGCTCGCACGTTGCCTACAAACAGCTCCGCTGTTTGCTTCACGGCAACGTCCCATCAGAGGCCAATACCGCTTAGACGATTGCGATACGAGCCACCAGCTTCTTGCCCTCGTAGTATGTGGGGATACCCTTATGGGGTATATCCTTAGCGCCTATAAATTTCAGCTATAACGACACTCAAAACGTTCTTATGGGTCCTCATGGCCGATGGTTTGATAGCCTGAGTCGGGTTACGAACGCAACTATTGGAGGATTCATGTCCACTCTCACTTCCGTCTCCGGATTCCCCCGCATCGGGCAGAACCGCGAACTGAAGAAGATCATCGAAGGCTATTGGAAGGGCGCCAACGACCTGGCGGCGGTAAAGGCCACGGCGGCCGAACTGCGCGCCAAGCACTGGAAGCTCCAGCAGAACGCCGGAATCGATCTGATTCCAAGCAATGATTTCAGCTACTTCGACCAGCTGCTGGACACCGCCATCCTCCTCAACGTCATCCCGAAGCGTTACGAGCGTCTGGCCTTCGAGAACCAGGAGGACACGCTGTTCTCCATGGCGCGCGGCTATCAGGGCGACAAGGGCGACGTCACCGCACTGCCGATGAAGAAGTGGTTCACCACCAACTATCACTACATCGTTCCCGAACTGGAATCGAGCGAGGGGATCAAGCTCAACTCCACCAAGCCGTTCGATGAGTTCAACGAGGCCAAGGCGCTCGGCATCCTCACCAAGCCGGTGCTCATCGGCCCGTACACCTTCCTCAAGCTCGCCCGTGGCGCCAACGCGCAGAAGCTCGAGTACGACAAGGGCCTGGTCAACGCCGTGGCCGCCGTCTACGCCGAGGTGCTTGGCAAGTTCAACGAGCTGGGCGCCCAGTGGCTGCAGCTTGACGAGCCGTATCTCGTGCTCGACAAGGAACCCGGCGACGTGGAGCTCTTCAAGAGCCTCTACACCAAGATCCTGGCCGCCAAGGCCGGCGTCAAGGTGCTCCTCAACACCTACTTCGGCCATATCGCCGACATCTACGAGACCGTGAACCTCCTCGGCTTCGACGGCATCGGCCTCGACCTCAACGAGGGCCGCGAGGAGAATCTCGAAGCCGTGTCCAAGTACGGCGTCGCTTCCGAGACCACCATCTTCGCCGGCGTGATCAACGGCCGCAACATCTGGCGCAACAATTACGCCACCTCGCTCGGCCTGGTGGACGCCATCAAGCAGGTCACCGCCAATGTGGCCGTCTCCACCGCATCCTCGCTGCTGCACGTGCCGTTCAGCACCGAAGGCGAGACCGGCATCCCCGCCGAGGATCTCAAGCACTTCGCTTTCGCCGTCGAGAAGCTCGATGAGCTCAAGGAGGTGGCCGTCCTCGCCGATGCTACCGAGGACGAGAAGAAGGCGTCCGCCGCCCTCGCTGCCAACCAGGCCCTGTTCGACGGCACCCGCGTGGCCGCCGATCCCGCCGTCGCCGAGCGCGTGGCCGGGCTCACCGCAGACGATTTCGTGCGCCAGCCGGCCCGCGAGGAGCGTCAGAAGCTGCAGCGTGAGGCCCTTGGCCTGCCGCTGCTGCCCACCACCACCATCGGTTCCTTCCCCCAGACCAAGGAAGTTCGCGCCGAGCGCGCCAAGCTGCGCAAGGGTGAGATCACCAAGGAAGCCTACGACGAGTTCATCAAGGCCCAGATCGACGCCTGCATCAAGCATCAGGAGGAGATCGGCCTGGACGTGCTGGTCCACGGCGAATTCGAACGCAACGACATGGTCGAATACTTCGGCCAGAACCTCAACGGCTTCCTGTTCACTAAGAACGCCTGGGTGCAGTCCTACGGCACCCGTTGCGTCAAGCCTCCGATCGTCTGGGGTGACGTCTCCCGCGCCAAGCCGATCACCGTCGAATGGTCCGCATACGCACAGTCCCGCACCGAGCACGTGATGAAGGGCATGCTCACCGGCCCGGTGACCATCCTCAACTGGTCCTGGCCGCGCGAGGACATCACCCATGAGGAGCAGACCAAGCAGCTGGCTCTCGCCATCCGTGACGAGGTGCTCGACCTCGAGGCAGCCGGCATCAAGGTCATCCAGATCGACGAGGCAGCACTGCGCGAGAAGCTGCCGCTGAGGAAGTCCGACTGGCATGTGAAGTACCTCGACTGGGCAGTGCCCGCCTTCCGTCTGGTGCACTCCGCCGTCAAGCCCACCACGCAGATTCACACGCACATGTGCTACTCCGAGTTCAACGACATCATCCGCGACATCGACGCGATGGACGCCGACGTGATCTCCTTCGAAGCCTCCCGCGGCGATCTGGTGGTGCTCGACGCCATCCACGATGCCCACTTCGAGACCGAAGCCGGTCCGGGCGTCTACGACATCCACTCGCCGCGCATCCCCTCCGAGCAGGAGATTGAGGACCGCATCTACGAAATCCTCAAGAAGATGAACGTCGAGAAGGTGTGGATCAACCCGGACTGCGGTCTGAAGACCCGCGGCAACGCCGAGACCTGGCCGAGCCTCGAGCACTTGGTCGCCGCAGCCAAGGCCGTGCGCGCCAAGCTGGAGAAGTAGTCCTTATTCGGCTCTCTCATCAGAGGGAGCCGATAGCCAGCGCTTGCGGTTGTTGATTCGTTGTGATGGTTCCCCTCAGTGAGGGGAACCATAATGCGTGTAAGGAAGCTAATATGCATACGCCCATGTTTTCATTGGAAGTGTTCCCGCCGAAAAGGAACGCGCCTGTGGGAACGATCTATGACACGCTTGACGGCCTCGAGGGGCTGGAGCCGGACTTCATCTCAGTGACCTACGGGCACGGCACCCACACGGACCGAACCGCCACCGCCCGCATCGCCAACACCATCCGCAACGAATACGGCATCCCGGCAGTGGCCCATCTGACAGCGCTCTATTCCGATCGGAACAAGGTGGACGAAGCGCTCGACATGTTTGAACAGGCAGGCGTCCAGGCCGTGCTCGCCCTGCGCGGCGACTACATCGAGGGGGAGGAGCCGGTCGGCGTCTTCGAACACGCCAGCGACCTCGTCGCCTACATCCGCGAACGCAAGCCCGAGATCAAGGTGTTCGGCGCGTGCTATCCGGAAGGCCACTATCAGTCCTCCTCGCTCGACGAGGACATCGTCAACCTGAAGACCAAGGTGGATGCTGGCGTCACCCACCTGATCTCCCAGCTCTTCTACGACAACGACGACTTCTACCGGTTCCTCGACAAGGCCCATGCGGCCGGCATCGACGTGCCCATCGAGGCGGGCATCATGCCGGTTCGCGGCGCCAAGTCCGTCCGCCGCATGGCCGAACGCAACGCTTCTCGCATCCCCGACCATCTGGCCGTGATGCTGGACCGTTGGGAGGGCGACGCCGAAGCCATGCGCGCGGCCGGCATCGCCTACGCCTCCGAACAGATCACCGACCTCGTGGCACACGGCGTGGACGGCATCCACCTGTATTCGATGAACCACCCCGCGACCACCCGCCGCATCTGGCGAAACGTGCAGCCGCTCTTCAGCGAATAGTTCTGCGCCGTCTTCGCTGCGGCCATGAAGGTGCCGGTCTGCGGGAACCAAGACAATAACGGGCGGACCGTCGCCCACGGTATATAGTGGTGCCTTATGGATGCAGTGACGACGTTTACGCTCAGCTCGATGGCGCTTATCCGTGCCGGCATACAGGACCTGGACAAAGCCCGCGACCTGTTCCATCAGCTCAAGGTGGACGGCATTGACGATGCCCAGTGCTCCGAGCTGCTCGGATATCTATCCCATGCATGCGATCCCGATGTGGCTTTGGGCAATTTCGTGGACATCGTCAATGCCATGCAGTCCGGTGGCCGCGATCTGCGACAGGTGATACCGGACGGGGCCGCGCTCAAACGTCTCGTCACCGTGCTGGGCGTGTCCGACGCCATGGGCAAATTCATGCGTTTCAGGCCCGATCTTGTGGCGGCTGCAGCTGTGGACGACTGCAATAGCCACCTGTTCAACCATGCGCAGCGTCGCGCGCGGCTGCTGCAGGCGGTCGGTGCGGACCCTGAGGAGCGGACCAGCCCGAAAGCAGGCAAGGCGTTGGCGGAAGCGGCCACGGCTTTGCGGGCCGCATACCGCAGGCAGCTCGCCGCCATCATCGCCCAGGATGCGGAAGCGGATGATCCCACGGCCATCCAGCCCATCATCAGCCATGAGCTGTCCGATCTCGCCGACGCGGCGTTGGAAGGGGCGTTGGCCATCGCCCGCCGAGAGGTGGAAGGCAGCGATCAGGTGCGCTTCACCATCATCGGCATGGGAAAGCTCGGGGCGCAGGAGCTGAACTACGTATCCGATGTGGATCTCATCTATGTAGTGGAGCCGGCAAGCAAAGACGTCGACCATCAGACGCTGATTCGCGTGGGCACCAAAATGGGCACTATGCTGCAACGTGTATGCCAATCCACGATCATGGGAGTCGCAGAGCAGCCATTGTGGCAAATCGATGGGGGATTGCGGCCCGAAGGCAAGGACGGCCAGCTGGTGCGCGTGCTCGAATCGCACAAGAACTATTACGAGCAATGGGCCGAGAACTGGGAGTTCCAGGCGCTGCTGAAGGCCCGTCCTGTGGCCGGTGACCCGGAACTCGGCCAGGCGTACATGGCCATGACCCGTCCGTTCGTCTGGAGCGCGTCCAAGCGCAAGAACTTCGTCTACGATTGCCAGAAGATGCGCAAGCGAGTCGAGGACCTGATTCCGGCGCCGTTGAAGGACCGGGAGATCAAGCTGGGACGCGGTGGCCTGCGCGATGTCGAATTCACCGTGCAGATGCTTCAGCTGGTGCATGGACGCACCGATGAAACGCTGCGCACCAGCAACACGCTCGACTCGCTGCAACGACTGTCCGAGGGCGGATATATCTCCCGCAAACAAGCCGCGCGCATGTCCCAGGATTACCGATTCGAGCGCGTGATGGAGCATCGCCAGCAGATATGGTCGCTCAAACGCACGCATCTGTTCCCCGACCTCGGCCGCGCCTCGGTGGGCGGACTGGAGAAGAAGCGGGACATCGACGTCGACGAGCTCAACCGGAACCAGGAGCTGCGCCGCCTCGCCCGTGCATTCGGGCTGCATCCCGAACAGCTCGTGGACAAGTATGACGATACTCGCCGCGAGGTGCGTCACCTGCATCTGGACATCTATTACCGTCCGATGCTGCCGGTCAATGCACAACTCGAGGATGACCAGATCACGCTAAGCGTGGCGGCGGCACAGGAGCGTTTCGCCTCCATCGGATTCGGAGACCCGGATGCCGCCATCCGCCACGTGCAGGCGCTTACCGCAGGCGTGGGCCGGGCGGCGAAAATCAACCGCATCATTCTGCCTGCCGTGCTGCAATGGCTCGGTGACGGCCAGAATCCCGACATGGGTTTGCTGAACTGGCGCAAGCTGGAAGAGAACTTCGGCACTGAATCCGGCTATCTTGGATTCCTGCGCGATTCCACCTCCGCCGCGCAGCGCCTCTGCCATGTGCTGTCGAATTCGCGATTCCTTGGTGATGCGCTCAACAAATCCGTGGAGTCCATCAGCTGGCTCGGCGATGACGGCAATCTTCAGGCGCGCACCCGTGAGGCGCTGGATGTGCAGACCAGCTCCGCGCTCGAACGGTTCAGCGCCAGCATGAACGAGTTCGCCAATTCGGTGCGAGCCATGCGCCGCCATGAGATCGAGCGCATCGGATTGGCGTGGATGAGCGGCGTCATGGATGACGGGACAAGCCTGAAGGCGATGACCGACGTGTACGACGCCATTATCGACGCATCGCTGAATTGGTCGATACGCCATCAGACCGAAATGTTCGGCTTGGACCATGCGCCGGCGGATATCACGGTGATTGCAATGGGCCGCTACGGCGGGCGTGAAGTGAACTTCAGCTCCGATGCCGACGCGATTCTGATCTACCGTCCGACCGATGGAGCCGAAGACACCCAGGCCAACACCTTCGCCAAGAAGGTCGTGGAGGATCTGCGCAACATTCTTCAGGGCCCCACCACATTCGAGCCGAAGATCGAACTCGACCTGGACCTGCGGCCGGAAGGTAAGAACGGGCCGATCATCCGCTCCTACGCCTCATGCGAGGAGTATTACGGGTCCTGGGCATCCACATGGGAGCATCAGGCATTGCTGCGTGCCCGCTATGCGGCGGGGGACGCCGAACTGGCGCGTGATTTTCTCATCAACATCGCCGACCCGCTGCGTTATCCGACGCAGGAGCTGAGTGACGCCGAACTGCAAAGCATACGCAAGCTCAAAGCCCGTATGGAAGCCGAACGACTGCCGCGCGGCGTGCGTCGTGAGCGTCATCTGAAACTCGGCAAAGGCGGACTTTCCGACGTGGAATGGACCGTGCAACTGCTGCAGCTCCAACATGCCGGAACCATCAAGGACCTGCGTGTCAACGGCACGCTCGAGGCTTTGGACGTGCTGGAGGCCAAGAAGCTGGTCAGTCCGATGGACGCCATGCAGCTTCGCAAGGCATGGACGACATGCACCGCGGCGCGCAATGGCAACTACCTATGGTCCGGGCGCGCCAACCAGGCGGATATCCTTCCGGACGACATCTATTCGCTTGGAGGAATCGCCGTATATCTGGGCTATGGAGCACACCGTGGCCAGCATTTCGAAAACGATCTGCTCGCCGTGATGCGCAAATGCCGTGACGTGTGCCAGCGCCTGTTCTACGGACAGGCGGAGGACGATTATTCCTCGGGGCCCGGTTTGACGGTCGGCGGTCGCTCAGGAGCATCGGGCGGCGCAGCCGGTTCCGCCGGTGCGCAGAAGCCGGCGAAGCCTCGCATGCACGTCATAGCGCCAAGATTGGAGGCCAACCGCCGCCGCGCCCAGCGTTGACACTATATGAACGCGGGGTGACGCGCGGGTGACGGCAGGGCCCTGCGGGCGTCCTGAAAATGGTCTATAGTCGGAGAGGTCACATTAGTGGCCACCTTATCCGCTTCACGCACGAAAGGTGAGCCGTGTCAACTCCACAAGAGCCGGCGGAGACGCCGATGATCGGTAAAAGCGTCATCTCGCTTGATGATCTCTCCATCGCACAGATTCGGGATTTGCTACACAAGGCGCAGTACATCGACGCGCATCGCAAGGAGGTGTCACACACCTGCGAGGGTAGGGTATTGGCCACATTGTTCTATGAGCCGTCCACCCGCACGCGCCTGAGCTTCGAGACCGCGATGCTTCGCCTCGGTGGCAAGGTCATCGGTTTCGCCGGAGCGCAGCTTGCTTCGGTGACCAAGGGCGAGTCCATCGCCGACACGTTGAAAACCGTCTCCAACTATGTTGATGTGGTCGCCATCCGTCATCCGAAGGAAGGCGCTGCGCTCGTCGCGTCCCGTGCCGCCTCCGTGCCCGTCATCAACGCCGGCGATGGCGGCCATATGCACCCCACGCAGACGCTCGCCGACCTGGCCACGCTGCAGTCGCGCTTCGGCCGTGTCAACGACCTGACCGTGGGCCTGTGCGGAGACCTCATGTTCGGCCGCACCGTGCACTCCCTGATTGAGACCCTGTGCCGCTTCGGCAACGTGCGCTTCATCCTCATCAGCCCTGACGAGTTGAAAACCCCGCAATATGTCATAGACCGCATCAACGCCACGCCGAGCTGCTCCTATGTGGAGGTGCGCGACCTGGCGTCCGTGATCGGCGACCTCGACGTGCTGTACATGACCCGCGTGCAGAAGGAGCGCTTCTTCAACGAAGACGACTATCTGCGCCTGCGTGATACCTACATCCTCGACGAGGACAAGCTCTCCCTCGCCAAGCCCAACATGGCCGTGCTGCACCCGCTGCCGCGCGTCAACGAGATCGCCGTCGAAGTGGACGACGATCCCCGTGCCGCCTACTTCGAACAGGTCAAGAACGGCATGCTCATGCGTATGGCCCTCGAAAGCACCGTGGTGGGCGACGACCTGCCCGGTTACGAACCGCTCAGCTCCAAGGAGGTGCAAGCCTGATGGAAGTCACCAGCATCCAAAACGGCATCATCATCGATCACGTGCCCGCCGGCACCTCGCTGAAGGTACTGGAATACCTGAAGATTGATCCGTCAAAAACCAAGCTCGCGCTGATCATGAACACCACATCGCATCGGTTCGGCTCCAAGGACATCATCAAGATCGAGGACGACAAGGACATCGACCTCGATGTGCTCGGCTTCGTCGCACGCCAAGCCACTGTGGACGTGGTCCGTGGCGGACACATCGTTGAAAAGAAGCAGCCTCGCCTGCCCGAACACATCGTGGGTGTCATCAAGTGCGTCAACCCACGCTGCGTGACCACCACCGAACCGGGCATCAAACAGATGTTCCATCTGGTGCATTCCGAACGTCTCGAATACCGCTGCGATTACTGCGACGAGGAAGCAAAACTGTGAGCATCACCCTACGCAACATCAAGGTCTGGAACACCGGCGAAATCATCGATCTGACGGTTCCCGGCCTTGCGGACGCATACTTCGCCGACACCGATACCGTCCGTGACGGCGCCGACATCGACGCCACCGGTCTGACGCTGGGCCCCGGCTTCGCCGACCCGCATGTGCATTTCCGCGACCCGGGCCAGACCTACAAGGAGTCCATGGTCTCCGGGTGCCGCGCATCGGCTTCGGGCGGGTACACGAATGTGCTCATCATGCCGAACACCTTGCCGGCGCTCGACGGGCAGGCCGTCACCACGGTGGACGCCGAGGCCGGCAAGCCCGGCGCGCGCGAAGTGGTCGACGCCGGCTTCGCCAATGTCATCGATTTCCTGCAGAACTACGATGCCGCGCATGACGTGAAACTGCCGGTCCGTTACGACCTGTGCGTGTGCGCATCCAAGGATCGCGCAGGAGCGGAGGCCAGCGATATCTCCGATTGGCTACGCTATGTGCCCGGATTCCAGGATGACGCCAAGACGCCGGCGATGAACGAACACCCTGTCACCGCGATCAGTGACGACGGCGCTGCGGTTCCCGAGCCGATCCTCGACCAGGTGCTCGCCAATGCCAAGGCATCCGACCTGTACCTCATCGAGCATTGCGAGCATCATGACACTGGTGCGGTCAACGAGGGGCCGGTCTCCCGCAATCTTGGCGTGCCAGGCATCCCCGAAGACACCGAACTGAAGATCGTGACGCGGGACATCGAAGCCGCACGACGCACCGGCATCCATGTGCATTTCCAGCATGTGAGCACGGCGATCTCGTTCGAGGCCATACGCAAGGCCAAAGCCGAAGGGCTGCCGGTCACCTGCGAGACCGCGCCGCACTATCTGGCGCTGAGCGACGAGGCGCTGCTCGAATACGGCACACTCGCCAAGATGAATCCGCCGCTGCGTTCCGAAGCCGACCGTCAGGCCACCATCGCAGCCATCGCAGACGGCACCGTGGACCTGCTCGCCACAGACCATGCGCCACACACCATGGATGAGAAGGCGAAGGGCTTCCTCGAGGCTCCCAACGGCATCATCGGACTGGAATGCGCGTACGGCGTATGCCACAAGGTGCTGGTGGATGGCGGGCACATCTCGGACGAAAGGCTGATCGAGCTCATGTCCGTCGCACCTCAGGCCCTGATGGGCCATGATGCCACGGATATCGCGGCGCTGGTTGAAGATTGGGCCGAGCCTGCGCCCACCGGGGATGACCCGGACGGTGTGATCGCGGAGGAGAAGGCCGACTCGTCACAGACCGCCCGCGAGGGTGTGAACCGTCTGCTCGACCTGAGCCGCGTCGACGATGCCTCTGTCGTGGATCTCGTGGTACTCGCCACCGACAGGCCATGGACCGTGGACCCCGAACGGTTCCATTCCAAGGCCCGCAACACCCCGTTCGGCGGGTGGCAGGTCACAGGACGTCCGCTCGCCACCATCATCGGCTCGAAGTTCATGTTCAGCCGCCTGTAGTAGACAACGGCAAGTCCACCTCACAGCAGGAGACTTACGAAAAGCGCAAAAGGAACAGCATGGATCGTCTGATCGAAGCAATCACCAACGTACAGAATCCATCCGTCGTCGGACTCGACCCCACTGAGGCTCTGGTACCGCCGCAGGTGGTGGCGAGTTTCGCGGAAGAGGTACGCGATTCGGTGGACAGCCCGGAAGAGCTTCCGGCCGCCCAACTGGCCGTGGCGTATTTCGAGTTCAACCGAACCATCATCAATGCGGTCGCGGATATCGTGCCCGCTGTCAAGCCGCAGATTGCCATGTATGAGGCGCTCGGCCCCGCAGGCGTGGACGTGTATACGATGACTTGCGAATACGCCGCCCAGCAAGGCCTGTACGTGCTGGGGGACATCAAGCGCGGCGACATCGGCTCCACCGCCGCCGCCTATGCGCATCATCTGAGCGGCGTGGGCGCGGATGCTGCGAAAGGCGACGATGCCGCCGATAACGGCGAATCCATCATCTTCGACCCGTGGCATGAGGACGCCGTCACCGTCAATCCCTATCTCGGCACGGATGGCATCACCCCGTTCGTGGATGCTGCCGTCGCTTCCGACAAGGACATCTTCGTGCTCGTGCGTACCTCCAACCCGTCCTCCAGCGAACTGCAGATGCTCGATCTGGCCGACGGCACGAAGGTCTATGAACATGTGGCCGACCTCGTGGAGGGCTGGGGTGCCGAAACCCGCGGCCAGCACGGCTATTCCCGGGTGGGTGCCGTTGTGGGAGCCACGAATCCGGAGGAGGGCCGGGCCCTGCGCAAGCGTATGCCCCACACGTTCTTCCTGGTGCCAGGCTATGGCGCCCAGGGAGGCACCGCCCAGGACGTGGCCGGCATGTTCGACGAGACAGGCAGCGGCGCAATAGTCAACTCCTCGCGCGGTATCATCGGCGCATGGAAGAAGAGCGGCAGGTATTCCGAATCCATGAGCGCCGACCAGGCGCTCGAGCTTGTCGCGGAAAGCGCCCGCCAAGCCGCCATCGACATGCGTGACGCCCTTCGTTTCGCCGTGTACCGTTGACCGATCGGAGCAGGAATCCATAATGACAACATTCACACCAACGTATGATGTGGTGGCGGAAGCACAGGCTGCAGGCTATTTCCCGCCTCGCCACAGCGTCGAGATTACCGGCGTGCGTGAACTGACCGATAGGGTCATGCGCCTGACCTTCCGGGACCCGTTCATCGCATCCCACGCCAAGCCCGCACAGTTCGTGAACCTGTTCACCCACGACGATTTCATGTTGATGCCGCGCCCGTTCGGCGTCAGCGAGGTCGAAGGCGATGAGGTCAGCGTCATATTCGCGGTCATCGGCCACGGCACCGAACAGCTTGCTCGACTTGAACCCGGCGACACCGTGGATGTGCTCGGCCCCTTGGGACGAGGATTCAACCTCAAGGAGGACGCCAACTACATTCTGGTAGGAGGCGGGCTCGGCGTGCCCCCGCTGATCTATGCCGCGCAGAAGCTAGCCGAGAACGACGCCTCCTTCGCCACAGCGGTATTCGGCTACCGCAACGACCATTTCGCCGAGGAATATGTCTCCCGGTATGCGGACTGGTCCTGGAGCATCGACGACGCCGAGGGCAATGTAGTCGATCTGCTCAACAAACTCGAACAGAGTGATGACCTCAAGGCCTACGACCGCAAGCCAGTCATCCTCTCCTGCGGACCATTGCCGATGATGAAGGCGGTGGCCGCTTGGGCAGCCGAACGCGACATCCCGGCCCAGCTCAGCATGGAACAGCGCATGGGATGCGGCTACGGCACATGCGTGCTGTGCACCGTGGACACCGTGGACGGGCGTCTCAAGGTCTGCTCCGACGGACCTGTGTTCACCCGCGAACAACTGGGATGGGGGGAGTGACGATGATCGACAGCAATCAGAACGACAACCACATCAACATCTACGAACCGCACGAGTGGAAGCACTCCACCAAGGTCGCCGGCGTGGAATGGAAGAATCCCGTCGGAACCGCATCCGGAACCTTCCAGTATGCCGCGGTCCGTTGGTTCTATGATGTCAGTCAGCTCGGCGCGGTAAGCACCAAGGGTTGCTCGCCGGTGCCGTGGGAGGGCAACCCGAGCCCACGCACCGCCGAAGGCCCCGCCTCGAACCTCAACGCCGTAGGCCTGCAGAACCCCGGCGTCGACCATTATCTCGAGGACGATCTGCCGAAGCTCAAGAAGGCAGGCGCGCTGGTTGTGGCCAACGTGGCCGGTCACTGCGATGACGATTACATGCAGGTGGTGGCCAAGCTCGCCGACTCCGACGCGGATATGCTCGAAATCAACGTGAGCTGCCCGAACGTGACTCATGGAGGCATGAGTGTCGGCACCGACCCGGTGGCCCTCTCCTCACTGATGGATAAACTTCGCCCGATGACCGACAAGCCGATCATCGTCAAACTCACACCGAATGTCACCGACATCACTGTTCCTGCGCGCGCCGCAGTCGAGCACGGTGCAGATGCCCTGAGCATGATCAACACCGTGCTCGGCATGCGCCTGAACATCCGCACGGGCGAGCCGATCATCGCCAACAAGACCGGCGGCGTGTCCGGTCCTGCAGTTCTGCCCATCGGCATCGCCGCGGTCTACCGTACGCGCACCGTGCTGCCGGACATCCCGATCATCGGCATCGGCGGCATCGACTCCGGCGAGAAGGCGCTTGAATACCTGTACGCCGGCGCCAATGCGGTGGAAGTGGGAGCGGCCGCCCTATTCGACCCGGTGGCCCCATTGCGCATTGCCCGCGAATTGGATGATCTGCTGGACTCCCGTCCCGAGCTCGCTGCTAAACTTGCCGCAGGCAACACATGGAGGTAACACGGTTCGGCCGCCGATTCCCCTCGCCGAGGCGAACGTTGAGGCAAATCGGCGGTCGGACCGTCTGGGCGTCCGATACAAGACCTGGAGGTAGCTACAATGGCAGAAACGCTCGCACATCGCTTCACCGAATTCCTGCTGGAATCCAACGCGCTGAAATTCGGTGACTTCACGCTGAAGTCCGGCCGACAGAGCCCGTACTTCATCAACGCCGGCGCTTTCGACGATGGCCGCAAGATCGCCACTCTCGGTGCCTTCTACGCCGAGAAGATCAGCCAGGCGATCGTGCACAACACCATCCCGCGTGATGTCGACACCGTGTTCGGACCGGCCTATAAGGGCATCCCGCTCGCCGTCTCCACCGCCATCGCGCTGACCGCACGCCACAACATGACCGTGGGCTACACCTTCGACCGCAAGGAGAAGAAGGACCACGGCGATGGCGGCTGGATGGTCGGCACGCCGCTCAAGGACGGCATGAAGGTGCTGCTCGTCGATGATGTGATGACCGCCGGCACCGCTGTGCGCGAAGTGATTCCGAAGCTCAAGGCGGAGGCAGATGTGGAGGTCGTGGGTCTCGTGCTCTCCGTGGATCGCATGGAGAAGACCAAGGACTCCGACCTGTCCGCCGTCAAGGCGGTGGAGGCCGAGTTCGGCTTCCCGGTGCTCGCCATCGCCAACGTGCGCGAGATCTTCGACGCCGCAGCCAAGATGAAGAACGCAGACGGCACCCCGCTGCTCAGCCACGAGCTCAGGCAACGTGCCGAATCCTACCTCGAGCAGTACGGCGCCTGACCCTTCCGTGCTTCCGTGCTTTCAGGGACCGACTGAAAAACGCTTCTCGTATTCGGGAAGCGTTTTTTGATGCCCATACTTACCAAAGGGGAGCGAGGCTTAAGATCACGTTGAGATTGCGGGGAGATCATGGATGATCATACCTTCCAGACACGCTGTCCGGACACGCTGCATGTGTCGGGAATCGGAAAAGATGAACTTTAGGTGACAAAGCCCGCATCCAATACCTCGCCTCACTAGAGTAGAGGTATGAGGGAAGGTTCCAAATCTCGAAAGCCGATCATTCTGGTAGTCGGATTCATATTCATCGCCGCAATGGTGTTTGCCGGCGCATTCGCGGTGGGACGAGTCACCAAGGATCCCACCACCGACCAGAGCTACAAGGAAGTGGCATCACAGGTCGCCAAGACCGAGAATCAGATCAAAGCCAACCGCAGCACGACAAAGGAGCTCACCAAGAAACGGAATGAGCTGCGCGAGGATTTGGCCGAAGAGAAGAAGCAGGCGGAAGCAGACAGGAAGGTGTTCGAACAATACGGCGGCGATACCCAAGCAGGGAAGCCAGCCCTGATCGTCGAATCTATCAGCCCGGATGAGGACCCGCTGTATGCCGCTACCGGGGGCAGTATCGATTTGTATTATTACCCGAAAATCACCGTGCGCAACAACACCGGTCATGTCTTGCTCGGGGCAGTCGTCAAATACACCATTATCGGATCGAACGGAAACGTGCTGGATGGGGAGGGCAATGCCTACGTATCCAATGTGGTCGTATATCCCGGCAAGACCGTGGTGGCGGAGGACATGGTGAAGGATGCCGGGTTCTCCGGTGCCACAATCAAGCCGGTCAGTTTCAACGCGACGATTGCCGACAGCAAGGACCCCGATTCCACGAAAACCATCGGCGCACAATACGCCGATGACGTCAAGACGGTGACAATACCATGAGCCAGGACAACAAGAAGAACGAGCACAAGGCGGAAGAATCCAAAGAACCCGGATGGCTGAACCATGATGATTCGATAGGGGGCCACAACGCGGCGGACACTATGTTCGAGGCGTTGGACTCCTGGCTCACTGCCGTAAAGCACATTGCGCGCGGGATTATCCGGCATCATGGCGCCGACACGGACGAAGATAGCGCAGAGAAGGCGGGGAAGGGCGCGGCATCGGCACATATCGATGCACATCATATGGCCTCACCGGCCAAGCTGGCGGTGAGTCTTGTCGCATTAATCGTGGTTGTGTGGCTCGGCGGGGTCGCCTATGGTTTGGGAGGCAAGTCCGTCGTCGTGCAGCAGAGCCCCGACTACATCCGGGAATCGCAACGGCTCACCTGGGCGAACAGCGATTTGGAGGAGTCGAAGCAGGACATAGCGAACCGTGAGCGGCAGATCAAGGATGTCGGCACTCAGATAGAGGAGCTCAAATCAGAGCGCGAACGCTATGGCAATCTACTTGAAGAGATCAAACAAGTCCAGCGGCAGGACAAAACTCCGGAGCTGTCCGTCGCCGCCATCGGTGATGTCTCGCAGTCATCGTCTTCGTATTTCGCCATTACCGCCACTGTGCACAATCAGACGCAGTATACGTTGACGAGTTTCTCCGTCTATTATCAGGTTGAGGATGCTCAGGGGAATGTGGTGGGTACCGGCTTCGCCATGGGGGAGACCGGCGCCACTTGCGCTCCGAACGCGGATTGCCCTATCAGGTCACTCACCATGAACAATCCTACGGGCACGAAATTCGTACCCGTGAAATGGGGTGCCACCGCGTCGGACGGCAACAGCGAATACGGCCGGTATGGCACCGACGTCATGACCAAGCAGTTTTGATTCGTCTATATTGCACGTCCGTATCGCATGTCCATATTGCAAATGCCCCGAA